>NZ_JAHXNQ010000039.1:0-696 GCF_023148575.1 Pseudomonas sp. EYE_354 | reverse complement strand
AAGCGATGCGCAAGATCGAGAAAGCCAAGGCCCAGGTTCGCGCCAAGGTTGAGCATCCATTTCGAGTGATCAAGCGTCAGTTTGGTTATACGAAAATGCGTTTCCGAGGCTTGGTGAAAAACACTGCTCAGATGGTGACGCTGTTCGCCCTGTCGAACCTTTGGATGGCGCGTCGATATTTGCTCTCCAGCGCAGGAGAGGTGCGTCCGTAATGAGGGAAATAGCTGCTGCGAGGAGCGTTCAGCGGAAAAAATGGATGGAATAGGCGGCAGATGTGATCGGTTTTGAACGGCTGCCGTTTTTTGAAAGCGCCTATGGCTCAGCAGTCGAAAAATAGCGGCCTACTTCAGACCATCCCTTACGTTGCAAAGCCTGCAGGATTCTGATGATTACAAATCCAAACAGACTGATATCAGCGGGGGCGCAAGCTTCACCTTTGGCACCATGACCGGTAGCGGTTCGCTTAGCATCAGCAAAAGCAAGATCGACTCTAAATACGAAAGCGTGCAGGAGCAAACCGGTTTATTCAGCGGCAAGGGTGGCTATCGAGTTGATGTAGGCAACCATACTGTAGTGGTCAACTAATCCCGGACACGACGTTAAGTTTTTTTTCGGCCTGAGCCGGTGGCAGCCCACCATTAAATTGGTGCGGTCGAATCCAGTTGTATCGGTGCATCAAAAAATGGCTGATATCCC
>NZ_JAHXNQ010000038.1:0-973 GCF_023148575.1 Pseudomonas sp. EYE_354 | reverse complement strand
TCTGCCGCCTATTCCATCCATTTTTTCCGCTGAACGCTCCTCGCAGCAGCTATTTCCCTCATTACGGACGCACCTCTCCTGCGCTGGAGAGCAAATATCGACGCGCCATCCAAAGGTTCGACAGGGCGAACAGCGTCACCATCTGAGCAGTGTTTTTCACCAAGCCTCGGAAACGCATTTTCGTATAACCAAACTGACGCTTGATCACTCGAAATGGATGCTCAACCTTGGCGCGAACCTGGGCCTTGGCTTTCTCGATCTTGCGCATCGCTTTGTACAGCGCGCTGCGTTTACCGTGTTTTTTGTAGGTACTGCGCCGGGCTGCAATCTGCCAGATGACGTGGCGTCCCGCATGCTCTTCGCGCTTCTCGACACCGGTATAGCCTGCATCGGCGCAGACCACGTTCTCAGCACCGTGTAGCAGTTTGTCGACTTGGGTTATGTCCGCGACGTTGGCCGCAGTGACCACCACGCTGTGCACCAGCCCTGACTCATCGTCGACACCAATGTGAGCTTTGGCACCGAAGTAATACTGGTTACCTTTCTTGGTTTGATGCATCTCAGGGTCGCGTTTGCCGTCCTTGTTCTTGGTCGAACTGGGCGCATGAATCAGCGTGGCATCGACGATGGTGCCTTGTCGCAGCGACAAGCCACGGTCGCCCAGATAGCCATTGATCACGCCGAGAATACCAGCGGCCAACTCGTGCTTTTCCAGCAGGCGACGGAAGTTGAGGATGGTAGTTTCATCTGGGATCCGCTCCAGGCTCAGACCTGAAAACTGGCGCAAGATCGTCGTCTCGTACAGCGCTTCTTCCATCGCAGGATCGCTGTAACCGAACCAGTTCTGCATGAGATGAACCCGCAGCATCGCCATCAAAGGATTGGCCGGACGCCCCCCTTCGCCCGTCGGGTAATGAGGTTCGATCAGGGCAATCAAACCCTTCCAGGGTACGACCCGATCCATCTCGATCAG
>NZ_JAHXNQ010000037.1:0-1022 GCF_023148575.1 Pseudomonas sp. EYE_354 | reverse complement strand
TTCTCTTTCTTCAAGTCCATAATCTCGCTCATCCACGGGAACGGGTTAGTCGTCCCTGGGTACTCTTCCTTCAACCCAATCTGCGACAACCGACGATTCGCGATGAACTTCAGATAATCCTCCATCATCGCCGCATTCATGCCGAGTACACCGCGAGGCATGGTATCGCGCGCGTATTCAATCTCCAGTTGCGTGCCCTGCAGAATCATCTGGGTCGCTTCTTCTTTCATCTCGGCATCCCACAAGTGCGGGTTTTCGATTTTGATCTGGTTGATCACGTCGATACCGAAGTTCAGGTGCATCGACTCATCGCGCAGGATGTATTGGAACTGTTCGGCCACGCCGGTCATTTTGTTGCGGCGGCCCATGGAGAGGATCTGGGTGAAGCCGCAATAGAAGAAGATGCCTTCCAGTACGCAGTAGTAGGCGACCAGGTTGCGCAGCAACTCTTTGTCGGTGTCGACGGTGCCGGTTTCGAACTTCGGATCGGAGATCGAGCGGGTGTATTTGAGGCCCCATGCGGCCTTTTTAGCCACCGATGGGATCTCGTGGTACATGTTGAAGATCTCGCCTTCATCCATGGCCAGCGATTCGATGCAGTACTGGTAGGCGTGGGTGTGGATCGCTTCTTCGAAGGCCTGGCGCAGGATGTACTGGCGGCACTCCGGGTTGGTGATCAGGCGGTACACGGCCAGCACGAGGTTGTTGGCGACCAGGGAATCGGCGGTGGAGAAGAAGCCCAGGTTGCGCATGACGATGCGGCGTTCGTCGTCGGTCAGGCCTTCGGGGTTTTTCCACAGGGCGATGTCGGCGGTCATGTTGACCTCTTGCGGCATCCAGTGGTTGGCGCAGCCGTCGAGGTACTTCTGCCAGGCCCAGTCGTACTTGAAGGGCACGAGCTGGTTGAGGTCGGCGCGGCAGTTGATCATGCGCTTTTCGTCGACGGCGACACGGGCGGAGGCGCCTTCGAGTTCGGCGAGGCCTTCGGCGACGTCGAGTTTGTCCAGGGCGGCCTTGGCGCG
>NZ_JAHXNQ010000036.1:0-1235 GCF_023148575.1 Pseudomonas sp. EYE_354 | reverse complement strand
TGTAGTGGTCAACTAATCCCGGACACGACGTTAAGTTTTTTTTCGGCCTGAGCCGGTGGCAGCCCACCATTAAATTGGTGCGGTCGAATCCAGTTGTATCGGTGCATCAAAAAATGGCTGATATCCCGCTGAGCTTGTTGGACAGTCGTGTAGCCCATGGCCGGTATCCACTCGGTTTTCAGGCTCCTGAACACCCGCTCCATTGGCGCGTTATCCCAACAATTTCCTCGCCGGCTCATGCTCTGACGCATGCGATATCGCCAAAGGCGCTGACGAAAACTCCGGCTTCCATATTGCGAGCCTTGGTCGGAGTGGAACAGCAGACCTTGAGGCTTCCCTCGCTGCTCGTAAGCCATGTCCAAGGCCTTGATGACCAAGTCGGCATCCGGCTTTCCCGACAATGCCCAGCCCACAACACGGCGGGCAAAAAGGTCCAGCACAACCGCCAGATACTGCCATTTCCCTTGAGCCCAGATGTAAGTGATATCGCCACACCAGACGTGGTCAGGAGCCGGCACATCAAACTCCCGGTTCAAAATATTAGGAATGTCGGGCCGCTCGACCGTCGCCTTTTTGTAAGCATGCGATCCCGGCTGTTTGCTGACCAACTCCAGCTCGCGCATCAGGCTGCGCACTTTGAATCGCCCGATCTGCTCGCCGTCGTCCTGCATCATGGCCATGATGCTACGGCTACCGGGAGCACTGCGGCCTTGGGTGAACAACTCGTTCACCCGACTGCGCAATCGAAGGCGTTCTACATCCGGTGTGCGGCGCCTGAGACGCCGAGCGTAGTAGCACGAGCGGGTCACTTCAAACACCATGCACAGCCAATCAACCGGCTCGTGGATGCTCAACTGGTCAATCAGCGCGAACGCTCGAGATCTTCCGACATCAAGAGCGCGGTAGCCTTTTTTAAGATCGACTTTTCCCGCTCAAGGCGAGCAATTCGGGCTTCCAGCTCTTGGATTTTCTGCTGCTCCGGGGTCAGCGCTTTGCTCTGCGGGGTGACGCCCGTGCGTTCTTGCTGCACTTGGTCGACCCATCGGCGCAAAGCCGACTCGCCGACACCAAGCGAGCGGCTGGCCTCAATGAAGCTGTAATCCTGCTTGAGAACGAGGTCGGCAGCCTCGCGTTTGAATTCAGGGGAAAAGGTACGGCGTTGTTTGGTCATCTGACACCTCGTTCTGGCGAGCATTCTCGCCTAGATGGGTGTCCGGTTTCATTAGACCACTACA
>NZ_JAHXNQ010000034.1:0-2885 GCF_023148575.1 Pseudomonas sp. EYE_354 | reverse complement strand
ATTCCGGGCGCGATGCTCGGCGGGCTGGTGCTGGGTGTGGCCGAGGCCTTTGGTGCCGATATCTTCGGCGACCAGTACAAGGACGTCGTGGCGTTCGGCCTCTTGGTTCTGGTGCTGTTGTTCCGTCCGACCGGCATCCTGGGCCGTCCGGAGGTTGAGAAAGTATGAGCAGATATCTTAAATCGGCGTTTTTCAGCGCCCTGCTGGTTTGGGCCGTGGCCTTCCCGGTACTCGGCCTCAAGCTGAGCATTGTCGGGATCAACCTGGAAGTGCATGGCACCGGTCCCGTGACCCTGACCATCATTGCCCTGTGTTCGGTGCTGATGTTCCTGCGTGTGCTGTTCACCCAGCAGGTCGGTGCCTTGTTCAAGGGCAACCGCGCCCCACTGGTCTCGCCCAAGGTCAGCCAATTCCTGACCCTGCCGCGTACCCAGCGCTACATCATCATCGGCCTGATCGTGGCCGCGCTGATCTGGCCGTTCTTCGGCTCGCGCGGCGCCGTCGACATCGCCACCCTGATCCTGATCTACGTGTTGCTGGGCCTGGGCCTGAACATCGTGGTGGGCCTGGCCGGCCTGCTTGACCTGGGTTATGTGGGTTTCTATGCCGTGGGTGCCTACACCTATGCGCTGCTCTCGCATTACCTGGGCTGGAGCTTCTGGATCTGCCTGCCACTGGCGGGCATGGCGGCGGCGACGTTCGGCTTCCTGCTGGGCTTCCCGGTATTGCGCCTGCGTGGTGACTACCTGGCGATCGTGACCCTGGGGTTCGGGGAAATCATCCGCCTGTTCCTGCGTAACCTCACCGACATCACCGGTGGCCCCAACGGCATCAGCAGCATCCCCAAGCCAACGTTCTTCGGGCTGTCGTTCGACCGTAATGCCGCCGAGGGAATGCAGACCTTCCACGAGTACTTCGGGATCGCCTACAACCCGGTGAGCAAGGTGGTGTTCCTGTACCTGGTGGCGCTGTTGCTGGCACTGGCCGCCCTGTTCGTGATCAACCGCCTGTTGCGCATGCCGATCGGTCGTGCCTGGGAAGCGCTGCGCGAAGATGAGATCGCCTGCCGTGCCCTGGGCCTCAACCCGACCATCATCAAACTCTCCGCATTCACCCTGGGCGCTGCGTTCGCCGGTTTCGCCGGTAGTTTCTTCGCCGCCCGCCAGGGCCTGGTGACGCCGGAATCATTCACCTTTATCGAGTCGGCGATCATCCTCGCCATCGTGGTACTGGGTGGCATGGGCTCGCAACTGGGCGTGATCCTGGCGGCGATCGTGATGATCCTGCTGCCGGAACTGATGCGTGAATTCAGCGAATACCGCATGTTGATGTTCGGCGCCATGATGGTGCTGATGATGATCTGGCGTCCTCAAGGCCTGCTGCCCATGCAACGTCCACACATGGAGCTGCGCAAATGAGCCGCGAGATCCTGAAAGTCGAAAACTTGAGCATGCGCTTCGGCGGCCTGCTGGCGGTCAACGGCGTGGCCCTGACCGTGAAAGAGAAACAGGTGGTAGCGCTGATCGGCCCCAACGGCGCCGGCAAGACCACGGTGTTCAACTGCCTCACCGGCTTCTACAAGCCGAGCGGTGGCAGCATCCTGCTGGACGGCCAGCCAATCCAGGGCCTGGCCGGTCACGAGATCGCCCGCAAAGGCGTGGTGCGGACCTTCCAGAACGTGCGGTTGTTCAAGGACATGACGGCGGTCGAAAACCTGCTGATTGCCCAGCACCGCCACCTGAACACCAACTTCTTCGCAGGCCTGTTCAAGACCCCGGCGTTCCGCAAAAGCGAGCGCGAAGCCATGGAATATGCCGAGTACTGGCTGGACAAGGTCAACCTCACCGAGTTTGCCAATCGCCCGGCCGGCACCCTAGCCTATGGTCAGCAACGTCGCCTGGAAATCGCCCGCTGCATGATGACCCGTCCGCGGATCCTCATGCTCGACGAACCGGCTGCCGGTCTGAACCCCAAGGAAACCGAAGACCTCAAGGCGCTGATCGGCGTGCTGCGTGAGGAAAACAACGCCACGGTGCTGCTGATTGAACACGACATGAAACTGGTCATGAGCATCTCCGACCATATCGTGGTGATCAACCAGGGCACGCCGCTGGCCGACGGGACGCCGGAGCAGATCCGCGACAATCCTGAAGTGATCAAAGCCTATTTGGGGGAAGCGTAAAATGCTGCAATTCGAAAACGTTTCCACTTTCTACGGCAAGATCCAGGCCCTGCACAGCGTCAATGTCGAAGTGCGCCAGGGTGAAATCGTGACCCTGATCGGTGCCAACGGCGCCGGCAAGTCGACCTTGCTGATGACCTTGTGCGGATCGCCCCAGGCCCACAGCGGCAGCATCCGCTACATGGGTGAAGAACTGGTGGGTCAGGAGTCGTCGCACATCATGCGCAAGAGCATCGCGGTGGTGCCCGAAGGCCGTCGCGTGTTTTCACGCCTGACCGTGGAAGAGAACCTGGCCATGGGCGGGTTCTTCACCGACAAGGGCGATTACCAGGAGCAGATGGACAAGGTGCTGCACCTGTTCCCACGGCTCAAGGAACGCTTCAGCCAGCGTGGCGGCACCATGTCCGGCGGCGAACAGCAGATGCTTGCGATCGGCCGCGCGCTGATGAGCAAGCCCAAGCTGTTGCTGCTGGACGAGCCGTCCCTGGGTCTGGCGCCGATCATCATCCAGCAGATCTTCGACATCATCGAACAGCTGCGCAAGGACGGTGTGACGGTGTTCCTGGTGGAGCAGAACGCCAACCAGGCGCTGAAAATCGCCGACCGCGCCTATGTACTGGAAAACGGTCGGGTGGTGATGCAGGGCACTGGCGAGCAGTTGCTGACCGATCCGAAGGTGCGTGAGGCGTACCTGGGCGGTTAA
>NZ_JAHXNQ010000033.1:0-3345 GCF_023148575.1 Pseudomonas sp. EYE_354 | reverse complement strand
TAGATCGTTCTTTAAAAATTTGGGTATGTGATAGAAAGATAGACTGAACGTTACTTTCACTGGTAACGGATCAGGCTAAGGTAAAATTTGTGATTCATTACAAATTTTCGGCGAATGTTGTCTTCACAGTATAACCAGATTGCTTGGGGTTATATGGTCAAGTGAAGAAGCGCATACGGTGGATGCCTTGGCAGTCAGAGGCGATGAAAGACGTGGTAGCCTGCGAAAAGCTTCGGGGAGTCGGCAAACAGACTTTGATCCGGAGATGTCTGAATGGGGGAACCCAGCCATCATAAGATGGTTATCTTGTACTGAATACATAGGTGCAAGAGGCGAACCAGGGGAACTGAAACATCTAAGTACCCTGAGGAAAAGAAATCAACCGAGATTCCCTTAGTAGTGGCGAGCGAACGGGGACTAGCCCTTAAGTGGCTTTGAGATTAGCGGAACGCTCTGGAAAGTGCGGCCATAGTGGGTGATAGCCCTGTACGCGAAAATCTCTTAGTCATGAAATCGAGTAGGACGGAGCACGAGAAACTTTGTCTGAATATGGGGGGACCATCCTCCAAGGCTAAATACTACTGACTGACCGATAGTGAACTAGTACCGTGAGGGAAAGGCGAAAAGAACCCCGGAGAGGGGAGTGAAATAGATCCTGAAACCGTATGCGTACAAGCAGTGGGAGCCCACTTTGTTGGGTGACTGCGTACCTTTTGTATAATGGGTCAGCGACTTATTTTCAGTGGCGAGCTTAACCGAATAGGGGAGGCGTAGCGAAAGCGAGTCTTAATAGGGCGTCTAGTCGCTGGGAATAGACCCGAAACCGGGCGATCTATCCATGGGCAGGTTGAAGGTTGGGTAACACTAACTGGAGGACCGAACCGACTACCGTTGAAAAGTTAGCGGATGACCTGTGGATCGGAGTGAAAGGCTAATCAAGCTCGGAGATAGCTGGTTCTCCTCGAAAGCTATTTAGGTAGCGCCTCATGTATCACTGTAGGGGGTAGAGCACTGTTTCGGCTAGGGGGTCATCCCGACTTACCAAACCGATGCAAACTCCGAATACCTACAAGTGCCGAGCATGGGAGACACACGGCGGGTGCTAACGTCCGTCGTGAAAAGGGAAACAACCCAGACCGTCAGCTAAGGTCCCAAAGTTATGGTTAAGTGGGAAACGATGTGGGAAGGCTTAGACAGCTAGGAGGTTGGCTTAGAAGCAGCCACCCTTTAAAGAAAGCGTAATAGCTCACTAGTCGAGTCGGCCTGCGCGGAAGATGTAACGGGGCTCAAACCATACACCGAAGCTACGGGTATCACGTAAGTGATGCGGTAGAGGAGCGTTCTGTAAGCCTGTGAAGGTGAGTTGAGAAGCTTGCTGGAGGTATCAGAAGTGCGAATGCTGACATGAGTAACGACAATGGGTGTGAAAAACACCCACGCCGAAAGACCAAGGTTTCCTGCGCAACGTTAATCGACGCAGGGTTAGTCGGTCCCTAAGGCGAGGCTGAAAAGCGTAGTCGATGGAAAACAGGTTAATATTCCTGTACTTCTGGTTATTGCGATGGAGGGACGGAGAAGGCTAGGCCAGCTTGGCGTTGGTTGTCCAAGTTTAAGGTGGTAGGCTGGAATCTTAGGTAAATCCGGGATTCTAAGGCCGAGAGCTGATGACGAGTTAACTTTTAGTTAACGAAGTGGTTGATGCCATGCTTCCAAGAAAAGCTTCTAAGCTTCAGGTAACCAGGAACCGTACCCCAAACCGACACAGGTGGTTGGGTAGAGAATACCAAGGCGCTTGAGAGAACTCGGGTGAAGGAACTAGGCAAAATGGCACCGTAACTTCGGGAGAAGGTGCGCCGGTGAGGGTGAAGGACTTGCTCCGTAAGCTCATGCCGGTCGAAGATACCAGGCCGCTGCGACTGTTTATTAAAAACACAGCACTCTGCAAACACGAAAGTGGACGTATAGGGTGTGACGCCTGCCCGGTGCCGGAAGGTTAATTGATGGGGTTAGCTAACGCGAAGCTCTTGATCGAAGCCCCGGTAAACGGCGGCCGTAACTATAACGGTCCTAAGGTAGCGAAATTCCTTGTCGGGTAAGTTCCGACCTGCACGAATGGCGTAACGATGGCGGCGCTGTCTCCACCCGAGACTCAGTGAAATTGAAATCGCTGTGAAGATGCAGTGTATCCGCGGCTAGACGGAAAGACCCCGTGAACCTTTACTATAGCTTTGCACTGGACTTTGAATTTGCTTGTGTAGGATAGGTGGGAGGCTTTGAAGCGTGGACGCCAGTTCGCGTGGAGCCAACCTTGAAATACCACCCTGGCAACTTTGAGGTTCTAACTCAGGTCCGTTATCCGGATCGAGGACAGTGTATGGTGGGTAGTTTGACTGGGGCGGTCTCCTCCTAAAGAGTAACGGAGGAGTACGAAGGTGCGCTCAGACCGGTCGGAAATCGGTCGTAGAGTATAAAGGCAAAAGCGCGCTTGACTGCGAGACAGACACGTCGAGCAGGTACGAAAGTAGGTCTTAGTGATCCGGTGGTTCTGTATGGAAGGGCCATCGCTCAACGGATAAAAGGTACTCCGGGGATAACAGGCTGATACCGCCCAAGAGTTCATATCGACGGCGGTGTTTGGCACCTCGATGTCGGCTCATCACATCCTGGGGCTGAAGCCGGTCCCAAGGGTATGGCTGTTCGCCATTTAAAGTGGTACGCGAGCTGGGTTTAGAACGTCGTGAGACAGTTCGGTCCCTATCTGCCGTGGACGTTTGAGATTTGAGAGGGGCTGCTCCTAGTACGAGAGGACCGGAGTGGACGAACCTCTGGTGTTCCGGTTGTCACGCCAGTGGCATTGCCGGGTAGCTATGTTCGGAATAGATAACCGCTGAAAGCATCTAAGCGGGAAACTAGCCTCAAGATGAGATCTCACTGGAACCTTGAGTTCCCTGAAGGGCCGTCGAAGACTACGACGTTGATAGGTTGGGTGTGTAAGCGCTGTGAGGCGTTGAGCTAACCAATACTAATTGCCCGTGAGGCTTGACCATATAACACCCAAGCAATTTGAGAACCTGAAAGGGCATCAGATTGCGGTGTGTGAAGACGAGACGAACCGAAAGTTTGTAGATCGCAAAACACCGAAGGCTGTCACATACCCGATTTGCTGAAGCGAGGCCGTTTGGTCACGAGTCAGTACCCGAATTTCTTGACGACCATAGAGCATTGGAACCACCTGATCCCATCCCGAACTCAGCAGTGAAACGATGCATCGCCGATGGTAGTGTGGGGTTTCCCCATGTGAGAGTAGGTCATCGTCAAGATTAAATTCCAGAACCCCTGTTTGCT
>NZ_JAHXNQ010000032.1:0-4083 GCF_023148575.1 Pseudomonas sp. EYE_354 | reverse complement strand
GTAACGCTGACGGCAGCAGCCCGCTGACCTCGGCTCCAGCCAACGGCACCATCACCGTGACTGCGGTCAACGACGCGCCGGTGGCTGCGGAAACTGCTGCGACCGGTGCTGAAGACCCAAGCGTAGGGATCGCGGTCAAGCTGTCCGCCACCGACGTAGACAGCCCGACGGACGTGAAATCGTTCACCGTCGGCACGCCTACCAACGGCACCTTCTACACCGACGCGGCGATGACCAAACCGGTGACCGGTTCCATTGACGCGGTCAACGGCGAAGCCACGGTTTACTTCAAACCAAACGCGGACTTCCACGGCACCGCGGACTTCACCTACACCGCGACCGACGGCGGCAACGCTGACGGCACCAACCCGCTGACCTCGGCTCCAGCCAACGGCACCATCACCGTGACTGCGGTCAACGACGCGCCGGTGGCTGATGCCACGACTGCGAGCGGTGCTGAAGATCCAAGCGTAGGCATCGAGGTCAAGCTGTCTGCCACCGACGTAGATGGCGTTGCGGACGTGAAATCCTTCACCGTCGGCACGCCAACCAATGGCACCTTCTACACCGACGCGGCGATGACCAAACCGGTGACCGGTTCCATTGACGCGGTCAACGGCGAAGCCACGGTTTACTTCAAACCAAACGCGGACTTCAACGGCACGGCGAACTTCACTTACACCGCGACCGACGGCGGTAACGCTGACGGCAGCAGCCCGCTGACCTCGGCTCCAGCCAACGGCACCATCACCGTGACTGCGGTCAACGACGCGCCGGTGGCTGATGCCACGACTGCGAGCGGTGCTGAAGATCCAAGCGTAGGCATCGCGGTCAAACTGTCCGCCACCGACGTAGATGGCGTGGCGGACGTGAAATCCTTCACCGTCGGCACGCCAACCAATGGCACCTTCTACACCGACGCGGCGATGACCAAACCGGTGACTGGTTCCATTGACGCGGTCAACGGCGAAGCCACCGTTTACTTCAAGCCAAACGAAAACTTCAACGGCACCGCGAACTTCACCTACACCGCGACCGACGGCGGTATTACTGGCAACGGCAGCCCGCTGACTTCGACCCCAGCCAACGGCACCATCACGGTGACTGCGGTCAACGACGCGCCAGTACTGGGCAACGCTTCGACCAACGCATTCGGCGACACCTACATTGAAGGCAAGCCAGGCGGCTACGTGGCGGCGACCTTGACCGTCAGCGACGTCGACAACAGCACCCTGCAAAGCGCCAAAGTCACACTCGTCAACCACCTGGCAGACGATGTGCTGATCGCAGATGTCAGCAACACCAAAATTGCAGTCAGCTACGACAAAGCCACTGGCATCCTGACCCTGTCTGGTGAAGCCACCAAGGCGGAATACCAGGAAGTCCTGCGTTCGGTGCACTTCGCCAGCGAAAGCGAGAACCCGGACCCGGCCAATCGCACCCTGACCATCACCGTCAACGACGGTCAGCTGGATTCGGCACCCGTGACCTCCGTGGTGAACGTGGTTCCGGTGAACGATCCGCCTGAGGTCAAGTTCGACAGCACCACGTTCACTGAACAAAAAGACGCGGTCGCGCTGGTCGAAAACCTGACCATCAAAGACGTCGACAACACCACCTTCAGCAAAGTCGTGGTCACCGTCGACAACCTGGCTTCGGGTGATGTGCTCAGCAATACCGACGTGCTCAAGGCCCTGGCCGTTGCCGGCATCACCATCACCCAGAGCGGCAGCGCCGCCGACGGGAAAATCGTCTACACCCTCACCAGCGACTCGGCGACCGGCAGCAGCGCCGCCGACTTCGTCAAGGTGGTTGAAGCCATCACCTTCCAGAGCCCGGGCGACAATCCTGTCGGCACTGATCGTACCGTCACCATCGATGTGACTGACGTCGGCGGCGGCAACCTGGATCGCGAACCACCGGAAACCGGCAGCGCCACCGGCAAGGTCACTATCGACCTGTTCAACGACGCGCCGATTGCATCGGCCGACAACACCACCGCCGATGAAGACCATACGGCCAAGATCGTGCTGGACGGCAAGGACGTGGACGGTACCGTCTCCAGCTTTGTCATTACTACCTTGCCGGAGAACGGCAAGCTGTACAGCGACGCCACGCTGCAAACCGAACTCAAAGTCGGCGATTCGGTGCCAGCGGGTGCCGACGGCAAGGCCGCGGTTTACTTCGCCCCGACCGGCGACTGGAGCGGCAAAACCGAACTGACCTTCACCGCGGTCGACAACGGCGGTAAATCGAGCACCGTAACCACAACTGACATCACGATCGCGCCGGTTACCGACACCCCGCACCTGGGCCTGCTCGGCGGCGGCCCTGTGACCTCGATCAACTTCGACGGCGCCAACCTCAATGGTTCGTGGGGCGACGTCGCGGTAGGTAATGCTAACAACCCGGCCGTCAATGGCACCCCGAGCACTCCGTGGCTCACGGGTAATGCCGACGGCCAAGTCGAAATCGGCCAAAGCAGCATCTACGGCGTAGAGACCCCAGGCAACAGCCAGGTCATCGAGCTTGAGAAAAACGCCGGCGACGACTCCAGCCTGTACACCATCATCAAGGCGGAAGCTGGCACGGCGTACACCATCTCGGTCGACTACTCGCCGCGTGCGGGTGCCGAGAACAACTCGGTGATCGACGTATTCTGGGGCGGCGTCAAAGTTGGCACCCTGGACACCACCACCGTTGGCATGAAGACTTACACCTTCGTCGTGCCGGTCACCGCTGACGGCGATGCCAAGCTCGAATTCAAAGCCCCGGCTGGCGAGGCAAACAACTCGTTGGGCGGCGTGCTGGATAACATCAACGTCACCCAGGTGCTGAACACCGGCCTGGAAGACCATGCGATCAAGCTGTCGACCATCGACGCCTACGCCACCGACAAGGATGGCTCCGAGACGCTCAAGCTGGAAATCAGTGGCGTCCCGCTCAACGCGACCATCACCGATGGCACGCCGGGTCACACCTTCACAGCGACAGCTGGCAATCAAAGCGTCGACATCAGCGACTGGAACAAGGCCACCCTGGTCTTCAACCCGGCGGAAAACGCCAACGGCCTGGTGAACCTGACTGTCACTGCGACTGCGCAGGACGGCACCGCTGATCCGAAATCCGAGTCGATCAACCTGCCGATCAATGTGATTGCAGTGAATGATGCACCGGAAGCCATGGCCACTACCGCGACCGGTTCCGAAGATCCGGCCCAGGGCATTGAGGTCAAACTTTCGGCTACTGATATCGATGGCGTGGAGAACGTGAAATCGTTCACCGTCGGCACGTCGACCAACGGCACGTTCTACACCGACGCGGCCATGACCAAGCCAGTGACGGGCGCTATTGATGCCACCAATGGCGAAGCCACGGTGTACTTCAAGCCAAATGCGAACTTCCACGGCACCGCGGACTTCACCTACACCGCGACCGACGGCGGCAACGCTGACGGCACCAACCCGCTGACCTCGGCGCCAGCCAGCGGCACCATCACCGTGACTGCGGTCAACGATGCGCCGGTGGCTGCGGAAACTGCTGCGACCGGTGCTGAAGACCCAAGCGTAGGGATCGCGGTCAAGCTGTCCGCCACCGACGTAGACAGCCCGACGGACGTGAAATCGTTCACCGTCGGCACGCCTACCAACGGCACCTTCTACACCGACGCGGCGATGACCAAACCGGTGACCGGTTCCATTGACGCAGTCAACGGCGAAGCCACGGTTTACTTCAAACCGAACGAAAACTTCCACGGCACCGCGGACTTCACCTACACCGCCACCGACGGCGGCAACGCTGACGGCGGCAGCCCGCTGACTTCGGCTCCCGCCAACGGCACCATCACCGTGACTGCGGTCAACGACGCGCCGGTGGCTGATGCCACTGCTGCGACCGGTGCTGAAGACCCAAGCGTAGGCATCGCGGTCAAACTGTCCGCGACCGACGTAGACAGTCCGACGGACGTGAAATCGTTCACCGTCGGCACGCCAACCAATGGCACCTTCTACACCGACGCGGCGATGACCAAACCGGTGACCGGTTCCATTGATGCGGTCAACGGCGAAGCCACGGTTTACTTCA
>NZ_JAHXNQ010000031.1:0-4688 GCF_023148575.1 Pseudomonas sp. EYE_354 | reverse complement strand
TGGGATTGAGGGCTTGAAACTTCCTCATTACGTCGGGATCAGGTGCGGGGAACAGCACGTTCTCCAACGCTTCTCGACTCATGCTCTTGGGTACGACGTAGAAACCGGGCTCCTGGCCCGGCAGCCCGTTAAATGCTGAAGGCGCCAACGTGTGAGAAGGGGCATAGGTAGATTGTTGCGGTGTGTCGGGGCGGCCGGTCAGCGTCGAAGATGCCGGTTCAACGGCTCGCCTGGTTGCTGGCGCTTCATAACCTTCGTTGCTGTAAGTCGCGGTGTATACCGATGGAATGAATTTGGCCCGGCAGGGGCAACTACTGAAGCTGTCCAGCGTGCCAGCCATACGTCTGCCATGGCTTTCAATATGCGAGATACCACCGAGTATTTTATAAATACCTTTATGCTTCCCACATGTAACTTGGTCACCTTCGCAAGCATGTAGGAGACCGTATATGTTCACTCTTGGATCACCATCCAGAACTGTTCCGCCGCACGTGGTTTTGTCGCCAAGTCCGATGTAATAACCTTCACGCATTTTGTTCTCCAATTTGTTAAGTTGAAGCCGGGTAATACGTCGCGCCCGTTAAACCGTGCCAAGTGTTGAGGCGGCTTTTTCAAAGGGCGGCAAAAAATCTTCTGCCTTCTCTACACCTTTACGTCGAATAATCAGCGCAGCGCCTTGGGGTGTATTGATGATCTCGTCGCCATTGCTCAAATAGCTGCCCACCAACGCAACGTTGTTATTGCCTTTACCCGCGCCCGTTATGATTTGTGCCTGGGCGCCGTCTGGATATACAACGTAATCACCTGTACGCGCTGCGCGTACTTGCTGATCGTTGTCCAACTTAAACTCCACGGAGCCAGTCGCTTGTTTAACCACCCCGCCACGACGGGTTTGACTACCTTCGGCGGCCATTCGGTAAATAGCGATGGGAGGGTGCGCTTTGGCGAATGTCTGCTGTTGAGTAACAGTTGCCATGGCTTGGACGTTGAATGTACTGAGCTGTTGCTGGGTAAATGGTGATGTTTCCAACACGCAAAGAAGTTCAGACGTAAGCTCGTTGGTATAAAGCAAATCGCTGGGTGAAGTCATATGGGGTTTCCTGATCCGGAGGTGTATTGCGTGTGCGTTTCATCTGTTGTGTCGAACATGGTCGCAGTTATAAAAACGATGAAAAACAGTGTTTAGGTCTATTGCCTCGCTACCCTGAAGTTGTCATTGCCAAAAGTACAGTCGGACATTTCCTTGAAAGCCTTAGGAAGATTCTGATGACATCCCATCAATCGCGTCTGCCTGCACTACCGCCAGCCGTTCGATAAATACAAAACCGGCCGGGACGAAGCCGTCCCCGGCGGCCAGTGGTGGCTTAACCAAGGCACCCCAAGGCCCTGGCCCGACGCCCCCGCCGACACCTTCGCCGCCCTTGGCCACTGGGGCCAGGCGCTGTACGTGATGCCCGCCGAACACTTGGTGATCGTGCGCTACGGCGATGACCGCGACGGTACTTATCGCCACAACGAACTGCTCAAACGCGTGCTCGCGGCGGTGCAGCCATGATCCGTCGTCGGCCGTTTACCAGCCTGTTTCTGCTGCTGTTGCTCGCCTTGCTCGGCTGGGTGTGGCACGAGCGCGTCAACCTGCAAGCCTTCCCCGACATCATTGCGGCCTACACCGCCAAGGAGTACTGCTCGTGCCGCTATGTAGCGAACAATCCAGCTGACTATTGCCGCGGGTATGTGAAGCAGTACGTGCCCACCAGTGCGTTCAGGGATAGCCCGGAGCGTAGTGAAGTGACGGCGAGCGGGCTGGGGCGCACGCATACGGCGCGGTGGTTGGGGGAGCGGCAGGGGTGTCGGTTGGTGCCGTGAGGTTCCAATTGGGCACGTCCACTTGATCAACCCCAATAAACGGGCCTCTGGCGAGGCCCGGTCCGGATCACCTGAACGCCACCAGCACAGCTGCAACTATCGCCCAAGGTAACGCAATGAACGCTATCGCCATATTGGCGAACAGACGATGTTTTAGGTGAGTTGGGAAGTTCTCAAAATCCACAGGGTTTAAATCTCCAATCCGAATGTACGCTTTCGGCCACGTCATCATTCCGGCGATTTTTGCGATCTCCAATAGGGACAAAATCAAGCCTCGTTTGCCCAGACTCGGCCCCCAGAGATAGATATAACGGCTGTTCTTCAATGCATCCTTTATCTCCTCGATGTAGCGGTGGCTCAAGTACAGGCTGTACGCAAGGCCAACAGCAGATAGCAGGGCAGGTGCCCCCAGGAAAAATATTGCAACCCAGGGCGACCACGTGTCGATACTGGTCATGGTTGAGTAGCCTGGTAAATTTTCGCTCCAATCACTTCACCAGCCTCACCGCCGATAGTTGTACCCGCCCATGTGCTAACGCCCACTACCGCCGCGACACAGACAACACCTCCTATACCTCCGGTAGCTACTCCGATCCCTAGACAGATGGGGCCACTGGCAGCAGCGCCAGCCCATCCGCTAAAACCGCCAACAAGAGTAGACATGCCGAATTTCCCCGCTTCAGTAAACTTGATCTTCTCGCAAGCCGCCTCAGAATCACCGTTACACACCTGCTGAATAGCCAGCACCGAAGAAACACCGCCAATGCCAATCGCGAGATAGCCCCCCGCTTTCATATATTTGGTCGCACGACTCATCGCCTCCACATGAGCTGAATACCCCGGAATCTGCCCCGGCGCCCCGGCCTTGTCTCAGTGATACACCAAGCTTCGGCTGGAGATCCCAAGCGCCGTTTTCAGCTTGGGATGATCGCCCAACGTGTTTACCTGAGCTCCAACAGAATGACTACAACTGTCAACCACGCTAAGGAGGCAAGCATCAGTGCCGTATCGACAATCAGATGCCTTTTCAGATAAGGCGGGAAATGTTCAAGATCAGCAGGGTTTACATCTCCCATCTGTATATATGCCTTTGACCACAAAACCATTCCGGCAATTTTTGCAATTTCCAATAGGGACCAAATTAAGCCCCGCCTCCCTAAACTCGGCCCCCAAAGATAAATATACCGGCTGTTCTTTAAGGCCTCCCTTATGGCGTTTAGGTGGTAGCGGCTCAGGTAAAGACTGTATCCAGTGCCGGCAATTGCGAGGAGGCCAGGGGCACTAATAAAAATGATTGCAATCCAGGGGGGCCAAGTGTCGATACTGGTCATGGCTGAGTAACCTCGTAGATTTTCTCCCCCATAGCTTCGCCAGCGATCCCGCCACCCGTCGTCATGTACTTGGCCGCACGACTGATCGCCTCCACATGAGCTGAATACCCCGGAATCTGCCCCGGCGCCCCGGCCTTGTCCCAGTGGTGCACCAAACTTCGTCTGGAAATCCCAAGCGCCGTTTTCAGCTTGGGATGATCGCCCAGAGTGGTCTCGCCGCGCAGACGCGTGGAGCTCAACAGATGAGCATCCAACTGCGCGAGCAGGCGCTGGCGTTCGACGAAGAACTGCGGCGATTTAAGGGTGCCGTGCTGACGATAGCTCTCCTGACGCAAGCGTTCGATGGTTTGCAGGGTATCGCGCAAGTTGATGAGGTTGGTCTCCATTATCGCTAATTACTTAAAATGTAAAAGCAAGCACACAACTACTAGCCAAACACAGCCAATAGTCAATATTGAAAAGTTGATTTTCAGTAGTTGCTTAAGGCCAGGTGGGAAGTTTTCAAGATCAACAGGGTTTAAGTCCCCGAGCCGGATATAGGCCTTTGGCATCATTATCATTCCTGTGATTTTTGCTATCTCTAAGAGGGAAAAAATCAAACCACGCTTCCCTAAACTCGGCCCCCAAAGATAAATATAACGGCTGTTCTTCAAGGCGTTCTTCATAGCGTCCAGTTGACGGCTGCTCAGGTACAGACTATATGCAATATTCATGAGCCCGAGCAGACCTGGGGCCCCGGTAACGAGGATCGCAACCCAGGGAGACCAAGTGTCGATACTGCTCACGGTTGGGTCATCTCGTAGATTTTCTCCCCCATGTGCTCACCAGCCATCCCACCGCCAGTCGTACCCAACCAGGTACCAGCCCCAATAACAGCCGCGACACAAACTACTCCTCCGATACCTGTAGATACGCCTAGCGCTAGACAAATCGGACCACTGGCTGCCTTGGCCATCCCCCCCACTAGGGCACCCCCTGCGGTGGATATGCCAAACTTCCCCCCTTCAGTAAATTTGACCTTCTCACAGGCTGCCGAAGAGCCGCCGTTACACACCTGCTGAATAGCCAGCAACGACGACACACCGCCAATACCAATGCCGATATAACCGCCTGTCTTCATGTACTTGGTCGCACGACTGATCGCCTCCACATGAGCTGAATATCCCGGAATCTGTCCCGGCGCCCCGGCCTTGTCCCAGTGATACACCAAGCTTCGGCTGGAGATCCCAAGTGCCGTTTTCAGCTTGGGATGATCGCCCAGAGTAGTCTGGCCGCGCAGACGCGTGGAGTTCAGCAGATGAGCATCCAACTGCGCGAGCAGGCGCTGGCGTTCGGCGAAGAACTGCGGCGATTTAAGGTGGCCATGCTGACGATAGCTTTCCTGATGCAAACGCTCGATGGCCTGGAGTGTGTCGCGCAAGTTAGTCAGGTGTTTTTCCATCACCATTGCGCTCACGCCAAGCCAGGTTGAGGTGTGACCAATGAAGCTGG
>NZ_JAHXNQ010000030.1:0-19686 GCF_023148575.1 Pseudomonas sp. EYE_354 | reverse complement strand
GGGATATCAGCCATTTTTTGATGCACCGATACAACTGGATTCGACCGCACCAATTTAATGGTGGGCTGCCACCGGCTCAGGCCGAAAAAAAACTTAACGTCGTGTCCGGGATTAGTTGACCACTACAGTTTTGACATGATCAAACCCGCATTTCATCGTGATTTCTCACACTCTACGCCCAGTACCCCTCAAGACTTTGAGTGCATGAAGGAGTGCTCGCTCTACCTACGGCTGCTGCTAGACGACCGCCACGTCAGTCGCTCGAAGCTGGTCAGCTGAGGACCAATGACTGCCCTCCTCCTTAGGCTCGATTTCCGCCTTTGAGGATTGGCGGAAATTGGGAGGTCCCTCTGATGAACAGAACAGGTTTCTGGACTGCGCCCTGTTAGACGGACGCGAACTAGAACTGGTTGGAAGGCTCGCTGGCTGATCCACGCATCTAGGGATAACGCTTCAGTAAGAAATACCATGGATCTTTTGACCCTCACCTTCACTTCGGGCATGGCTAACGTGTTCTGCACAGGAATCCGTTGCGCAGCATAAAGCCGGATTGATTTCGTCCAAGCGCTCACGCATGGGGGGGCTTAGCCTAAGGAACCGAGTAGCCTGATCTCTGTGTGGCCGATACGGCACGCCGGCTAACTGTAGGTCAAGACACCATGGGGAACGCTCGCCAAGCGTGAGCACCTAATTACGGCAGCACGATGACTCTGAGGGCCTAAACATGACCATGCCGATTGAACGTACCCGGGCAGTCATCCAAACGGGGGAGTTTCTGCTCGAGCTCTCCCGAGACTTATCGATACCAGAAAGGGTACGCCGTGACGCCAAATTCCTCCTGCGTCACTATCCATCTCAGTTTCAGGTGCTGCTGGCAGGACGGATTGAAGAAGCGTCAGATACTGACGTATCCCCGATGGGCCCAGTCTTCAGCTCCGCAATCGATAGCTGCTACCACCCCCCGTTTGTTTGCGCTGCAGCTGACAAAGCTTCCAGATGACATGCTGGGGTCGACCATCAAAGCCATGACTGCCGCTCGAAAGGTTGTGTTTTTTACCGGCGCCGGCATGTCTGCTGAGAGTGGAATCCCGACTTTCCGCGACAAGCTGTAAGCGTCCGCTCAACACATCTTGCGTGATCATAAGGGTGTAGCAACTTAGGTTCTTTATGAAAAAATTATGTCGTAGACACTGCATCTCTCAGGCCCGAGAGACCATCGCTGCATAACTTTTTGAAAGCTTGTAGAACCGCGTCACTATGCGCCGGATTTCGGCTGCGCAGAGAACAAGTTCTTGTGTCCAAAAGCCCATGACCGGGTCTCTATCCGCTCCGATCAAGGCTTGAAGCCGGATAGTCGGAGCGAGCTCGTTACCGATACTGGCCGACGTGCGATAGAAGCACACTATGGCCTCATCCGGACGGGGTTCTACACCTGCTCACGACAGACCCTTAGGATGATTGAGGTTGGCGTGATTGCCACGCTGTGGCTCTGGAGCATCTCGATGCTGGCTTGCCCAGAAAACATACAATCTGAAGACTTATAAGGCCCCTGCACGCTCTGGAAATCGGGAGTAGCCGCGTATCAAATCAGCTCCCTTTTCTGCAATCATCATCGTCGCGGCGTAGGTATTTGCAGAAGGCATCATCGGCATAACAGAGGCATCAATTACCCTCAGGTTCTGCATGCCATGCACTCTTAGTTCATGACTAACCACAGACATCTTGTCGGAAGCCGGCCCCATGCGTGCGGTGCCGACCAGGTGGTAACCCGTTGAGCCGTTCAGTCGACAGAAATCCAGCATCTGCTCATCGGTTTGCACTTTGGTGCCGGGGATTGTTTCTTCCACCAGGTATTTAGATAGCAGCGGCGAATGCAGCAACGCTCGGATGATCTTCATTCCGCCCACCATGACCTCCTGATCTATCGCGTGTTCGAGATAGTTAGGCTGTATGATCGGGTCGACAAAAACATCCTTGGACACTGCGCGTACGTAACCTCGGCTCACCGGCCGATGCTGCCACCAACCGCCCGTGACGCCCGGGTAGTTATCCAATACATAGTGCCTACCCTCCTTGTAACTTCCAGGCGTGAAGACACATTGAAGGTCAGGCATTTGGACGTCGTCCTTCGACTTGCAAAACAGAAATACCTGTGACGGGACCAATGCCAGAATACTCGGCTGCTTCATTGCCCAGCGCATGATTTGCATCCCCAGGCGAGGGCCTCGCGCAAGTTCATTGAGGGTGACGACGTCGGAACGTGCACGCATGACCATGCGCGCAGAGTAATGATCGATCAGATTTTCACCCACACCAGGCAGTTCATGTACCAATTCAACGCCCAGCTTGGCAATCAATTCGCTCGGCCCAACCCCTGACACTTGAAGTAAACGGGCTGTGTTAGCGGTACCGGCACTGATGATCACTTCACGCTTGGCCAGCACTACAGTTTCAACTCCACCCTGTTTACGCAGAAAGCTTACGCCGATGGCTCGCTTCCCCTCGAAAAGCACTCGATTGGCGCGTGCGTTAGTCAGGAGCTTTACGTTCCCCCCTTTCAAGGCCGGGCGAAGAAATCCTTCGGCAGCGCTGACACGATAACCGCGGTCAATCGTGCGCTGAAAATAGCCGACCCCTTCTTGATCTCCTGCGTTGTAATCGGGGTTTCGCCGATAGCCGTGCTGGACCGCAGCGTCGATAAAAGTTTCAGAGACGGGGTGGAACCAGTCCATGTCCGTCACCGGGATGCCGCCCGTGCGCCCGCGCACCGTATCATCACCTGGCCCGACCCTGCGTTCTGTCTTGGCAAAGTAGGGAAGTACATCGTTGTAACCCCAGCCCGGGTTGCCCAGAGCCGCCCAGTTATCGTAGTCGGCCGGCTGACCACGAACATAGATCATTCCGTTAATCGAACTGGAGCCTCCAACAACTCGACCTTGCGTAGTTGAAATTGGTCGCCGGCCAGAGCCATGGGAGGGTTGTGTTTTGAACTGCCAAGTAATTGCTTGCTGAGTCAGCGTTTTTACAAAACCGGCGGGAATATGCACGTAAGGCCGCAAATCCCCTGGCCCCGCCTCAAGAATGCACACAGATACTGACGGGTCTTCTGCCAATCGAGCAGCCAAAATGGAGCCCGCGGCCCCAGCTCCCACAATCACATAATCAAAAGTTTCAGCATTTAGAGAGTGTGCATTCATTTTTTATACCTGTGGCAGGTTAAGCAAAAATATTAAAGACAATGAACGCTGGAGAGAAATAAAACCCTACTAAGGATTCATATTTAAAAATCGAGCGATCCCAAAATCACAACTACCCAAGTAGTGCAACCCATCAAACTTTATGGATAAAAACAACGCATTCTTGAACGGGGTCGATGCTAACAAGCCTGCCAACGCAACAAAAACGATTTTTTTTGAATCACAGGTGCAAAAAATTCACCGCCACTTTTTCATTGGGTCGAGCTGATTAAATTCCCATCAGCGTGCACTCACCGACCTATTAGAAGGCTGCTGCGATATCCAAACATGTTAGCATCACGAAAGTTTCACTCCCTTGCTCAAATGAATTCACTTCACTCGGAGGCTTCATGTCACTCGGATCATATGAGGTCTTTGTTGCCATCGTAGAGCGCGGCAGTCTGGCCGCCGCCGCGCAACAATTGAATTTGTCGCCTTCTGCAGTCAGCCATGCACTTGCCGCCTTCGAGCAATCACTTGGCTTTTCGCTGTTCATTCGCGGCCGGACGGGTGTTCGCCTTACGACTGGCGGAGAAGAATTGCTGTTAACGGTGCGAGAAGTGCTTCAGGCCAACGAAAAACTGCGCCAGCATGTGGCACAACTGCAGGGCCTGGAGACAGGCACCGTGACTATCGGCACGATCAGCTCAGTCAGCGTGATGTGGATGCCAAGTATCATTCGATCATTCAAGGAGCGATTTCCGCGAATCAAGATAGTCATCGAACAAGGGGGCTATGACGACGTTACCGATGGCATTTTGAAAAACAGGGTAGACCTGGGTTTCGTAACTTCGCCAGGTGCGCCAGGTCTTGAGTTGATGCCGCTCTATGCAGACCCCTTGTTGTGCATCACGCCCCAAGCATTCGAACCGCTTAATAAGGCTTACATGACGGTCGCGGAGCTTTCGAAAACCAATGTAGTGATGCAGCGCGAAGACTGTGGCAAGGACCTGCACCAGTTGCTGAACACTCACAAGGTGGTGGTGCGAGCCTGCGCCAAGGCAGTCGATGACGCGGCAATCATTGCTATGGTTGAAAGCGGTCTGGGCGTTAGCGTCATCCCGCGCCTGGCACTGCAGCACTACCAGACAACCGCCCAAGTGTTTCCTTTCGCTCCGGCGGAAAGCCGCGCGATTGCCCTGGCATCACTCGGTTATGAGGCTCTCTCGCCAGCAGCCCGAGAAATGCACGACCAGATTGTGCGGTACGTCACCCATTGGGCAACGCATCAATAGGAGATGCTGCTCAATTCCCGCTGATGAAGTCTGCAGCCCCGATCCGCGACCTAGATGCCCGTCTGGCCAAACAGTTGCTCGATTTGCTCCAGCAACCCATCGGCAAATCGTTTAGCCGGCATTTCGGCCATGGATATTTGCGTTGAGGTTCCCTGAAGGCCAGCAATCTGCCAGATATGATCCATCAAAAGATTGCGCAAATGCTCGTGGTCACGCACCTTCAGACGCACTAGCAAATCCAGATCCCCCGTAATCAAAGTGACCTCTTGCACTTCGGGCATTCCCCATAAACGGCACATGATGTCCGCCAGATCGTGGCCGGCGACAGCGGTGATCGACAAGTAGACCGTTTGCGTATAGCCCACCAAGCCCCAGTTGATTTGTACCGAGTAACCGGTAATGACACCCGCGCGCTCCAGCCGGCTCATTCGCTCGCTCACGGTCGGTGCGGAGATTCCGAGCGCCACCGCCAACTGACGCTGAGACATGCGGGCGTCGGCGACCAGGCTACGCAAAAGTGCCACATCAAGTTCATCCAACTTGTAGGGCACACCAACGCGTGCCGCCACCTCTCTTATTCTCGCCAATGATGCTTGTTGCTCGATCATTGCCCGCCCCCGATCGCTTGAACTCATCAAAAATAATGGTGGAGATTAGCATTTGAGGCCAGACGTTGAGCCCATCAAAAAAACTATTTATGCGTATATTTTTTCATCTGAAAGATCAAAACTTTCACGGATTGTCAATCGAATAGCCGTGTGTAGAATAATGTTCAAGTATGAAATATTGGTCGGTATTACGGAGACTGCTATGCCCGCTCGTAACTTGGATGCTCATCTCTTCATAAACGGTCAGTGGCAAGAAGGTCACTCGGGTACGCGCGATAACGTGGATCCTGGCACCGGAGAGACCATCGGCATAGTCAGTCTGGCTGACGCCTCCCAGGTAAAAGCTGCGATTGATGCCGCCGCCGCCGCCTTCCCGATGTGGAGTCGGTCTGCGGTACCGACCCGCAGCGCCATTCTCAAGAAGACCTCTGCCTTGCTGGCCGAACGCGTCGACGAACTGGCATCCGTACTGGTTCTGGAAGGTGGCAAGACTAAAGCCGATGCATATGGCGAAGCCCAGCGTACGATTGAAACCTTTGCCTGGAATGGCGAAGAGGCCACGCGAATTTTCGGTAAGGTTCACACCGGCCTGGTTGAAGGGAGCACGCGCTTTTCAGTGCCCACCCCACTTGGCGTAGCTGCCGCGATCACCGCGTGGAATTTCCCAGCAGTACTGGTCGCACGTAAGTTGGGAGCCGCACTTGCAGCGGGTTGCACAATCGTGCTGAAAGCGTCCGAGTTTACGCCGTGCAGTGCCAGAGTTATCGTTCAGGCCTTGATGGACGCAGGCTTGCCGGCGGGTGTCGTCAATCTGGTGTACGGCAACCCGGCCGCTATCAGCGAGCAGTTGCTCGGCTCGCAAACGGTAAAGGTGATCTCCTTTACCGGCTCCACTCAGGTGGGTAAAACCCTCGGCAGCCTAGCGGCCAAAAACCTCACGCGTTGTGTGTTCGAACTCGGAGGACACGCTCCAGTCATCGTCTGGAGCGATGCCGATATCGAGAACGTAGTACGGGTTACCGCGCCCGCCAAATTCGGCTCTGCCGGCCAATCATGCGTGGCACCTACACGCTTTCTGGTCCACCACGCGGTGCATGATCAACTCGTACGTGCGCTCGTCGAGAAGGCCGAGTCTTACCAGTTGGGCCACGGCACGATAGAAGGAAGCACACTGGGACCCGTCGCGCACGAAGGGCGTATCAAAGAGTTCATGCATTTGATTGATGATGCCGTGACCAAGGGCGCAACCCTGGAAACCGGCGGCTATCAGCTGGACTGCCCGGGCTTCTTCTTCAAACCTACAATTCTGAGCAATGTACCGCCGAATGCCGAGGTGCTGTTTGAAGAACCGTTCGGGCCTATTGCGACCATTCAGAAAATCAGCTCGGTAGACGAGGCGCTGGAACATGCCAATGCCGGGCCTTACGCGTTTGCCGCTTACCTGTTCACGGACTCACTGCGGGTGCGTAATCAAGTGGTGAGCGGTCTGAACGCATCGAACATCGGCGTCAACCAGACCGCACCGTCACTTCCCGATGTCGCGCTCGGCGGCCTGGGCAATAGCGGTTATGGCTATGAAGGCGGCACAGAAGGCGTACTGGCCTACACCCAACTGAGGCTGATCAGCCAATCCGCGATTTGAGTGGCGCAATGCACGACCTGCGGCATGACGCTCCAGCCGCACAGGCAGGCGTTCACCAATTACCGAATAAATAAACCCAGGGATGCGGGAACGGCCTGTTGCCACACACCGGCCGCGGGTCAGTCTCGCCCGCAAAAGCACCCTGTTTTCAGCGCAGAGCCGCCGTAGCGGTCCTATTCAGAGGTTGATATGACAACGCCAATCACCATCGCAAAAGTAATTGCTTCCCCAGGTATCGGTGGGTTTTTCTTCGACGACCAGACCGCCATCAAAGCCGGGGCGATCCGCGACGGCGCCGCTTATAAGGGAACCGCGGTAACACCGGGTTTCAAATCCGTACGGGAGCCTTCGGAGTCCGTTTCAGTGTTATTGGTGCTGAGCGATGGCTATATTGCACAGGGCGATTGCGCAAGCGTTCAATACACCGGCGTAGGCGGACGTGAACCGCGCTTCCACGCTCGCCAGCTGGCCACGCAAATCGAGCAGGAGCTGGGGCCGCGCCTGGTGGGCATGCAGGTGAATGGCTTTCGCAGAGCAGCCCTTGAAGCAGAAGCATTGATTGATGAGCTG
The DNA here is from genome assembly GCF_023148575.1 of Pseudomonas sp. EYE_354. Lineage (NCBI taxonomy): Bacteria > Pseudomonadati > Pseudomonadota > Gammaproteobacteria > Pseudomonadales > Pseudomonadaceae > Pseudomonas > Pseudomonas sp. EYE_354. The sequence goes on along the minus strand of NZ_JAHXNQ010000030.1, from coordinate 12,395 downwards.
TTTGAGTCCAAGCGGGCCACGGCATATGGCGTGTCTCAAGCACTCCTCAATGCCGCAGCCCACGCAGCCGGCCACCACTTGATGGCTCAAGTCATCAAAGATGAATGGAACATCGCAGCGCCTTTGGCCGCAGTGCCGATCTACGGGCAATCGGGCGATGACCGCTATACCAACGTCGACAAAATGATAATGAAAAGTGTTGAGGTGCTGCCGCACGGGCTGATCAACACTCCTGAACTCGTGGGCGTTGATGGCATCGCCATTGAAGAATACATCGGCTGGCTTCGCGCGCGAATCAGTCAATTGCGCGTCTGCGACACCTACCAGCCGATCATCCACCTGGACGTGTATGGCTTGATCGGTGCCGAAGCGAAAGGCTCGCTTGAACACACCGCAAACATCATTCAGCGCTTGGAGCGCGCGGCCGGGGCCCATGAACTTCGCCTCGAACACCCGATCGATGCCGGCAGCCGCGATGCCCAGATTGAAACAATGGCCGCCTTGCGCCAGATGCTGAAAACCCGCGGCAGCCGAGTCTCAATCATCGCTGACGAGTGGGCCAACACCGTCGAAGATGTGCATCTTTTCGCAGTTGCCGGCGCAACAGACATGGTGCAAATCAAAACCCCCGACCTGGGTTCTATTCATAACGCCATTGACGCCATCATCGATTGCCAGAAATACGGTATCGGCCCGGTACTGGGTGGCACATGTGCCGAGACAGATCAGTCCGCCCGTGTCACCGCCCATATCGGCATCGCAACCGCTGTAAGCCAAATGCTGGCCAAGCCCGGCATGGGCTTTGATGAGGGCTACAACATCGTCTTCAACGAAATGAACCGAGCCCTGCGAATCGCCGAGGCCCGCTCCAACTCATGACGCCGCGGGGGAATGCATATTCCCCCCTCACCGAAAAGCCTGAAGTTGTTGTTCCCATAATAAAAAGCCCTAACCCTGAATAGAAATCTGCCTTTAATTAAACATAAAAAATAAAATGCGGAGTACTGTTATGAAAGGCTTCAAAGTAAGCACTGCGTCTTTGTTTCTAACCGCGCTTTTCGCGGCCGGCGCGAGCTACGCGGACGACATGTCTTTATGGAAAACCTACGAGCAATCCTTCAAAGAAGCGAAATACATCGACCTGACCCATGCATTCGAGCCTGACATGGCCGTGTGGCCGGGTTTCGGTGGTGCAACGTTCAAAGCTGCGACCGCTGGCGCGACGATTCCCGACTTTGTGAATAAAGGTGATGAGTTCACCTACGAGAAACATGGTTTCGTCGCGACGGCCTACGACTTGCCTACAGACCAGTACGGCACTCAGTTAGACCCACCCGCGCACTGGAACCCCCTTGGCGCAACGATCAGCGACTTGCCCGCGACGTTCAGCGTACGTCCACTTGTAGTGATCAACATCGCCCCTCAGGCTGCCAAAGACCCGGGCTATCACCTGCAGGTCAAAGACATCCTGGCATGGGAAGCCAAACATGGCCGAATCCCGGCAGGCTCGGTCGTGATGGTTCGCTCGGACTGGTACAAACACTGGGCTGAACATGAACGATTCCGAACTGCCCCATTCCCTGGCGTGAGTCTTGACGCACTCAAGTTCCTGCATCTGGAGCGGAAAATCCTGTTCCATGGCCATGAAGCACTGGATACCGATACCACACCAACGGCCGAAGGCGAGGCATGGTTGATGCACAACAACTTCGCTCAAGCCGAAGGTGTAGCCAACCTGGATAAAGTCCCTGAAGCAGGCGCCTTGATTTCTATCGGCTTTGCCAAACCGCTGGGCGGGACGGGCGGGTATGCACGCTATATCGCCATTGCCCCTTCGACCTGGAAGCAAGGACAGACGCTGCGCGCATCACCGGGCGCTCCGTTGCCGACCCAGAAATTCCCGCTCAAACGCGACAGCCTTGGAGTCATGCGTCCGACGCCTTGACCGACGCGGATATCGAATGGGCGATCCGCTGACCGCTCATTCGCAGTGCCCCTGCAACAACCGGAGAGCGATAGCGATGACACAAGCATTTCGTTGGCCAAGCTACTCAGATTTCTATAAATCGTCCACCTACTCCAGGTTTCCGCAGGAACATCGCAGCGCGCCGGGTAACCTTCAGTTCGAAATGATTCGGGTTGAACAAGATACCCATGACTTTGTGGACCCTTCAGTACCTGAAGTCGTTATTGCAATGCCGCTCTCCGTCGCCGAGAACTGCACTTACTCTTGGAATATGGGCGAAGGCTGGCGCAATGAGCTCGCGATACCCGGAAGAGTGATGGTTATTCCATCGTGTAAGCAGAGCCACTGGAAAGTAAGCGGTGAGCGAGAACTGTTACTTATTACTGTGCCTACGGCAACGTTGAGCAAAGTGCTCTACTCCATTACCAGTCGGACAATAACGGAGGTATTTTCCAGGCTTGGCGAAAAAACCTGGGAAGGCACTTTCTTCGCATCAGCCATTACTACCCTTTGGGGCTTAACAAACAGTGAGGGGCCCGCGCACAGAATCTTGGCCGATGCCACACTCACCAGTATTATAAGTGGGTTGTTCATCATGGGAGGTGATACTCAAGCGGATGAAAAATCCATTGCCCTCCCCGTATGGCGACAAAAGAAAGTCGAGGCTTACGTAGACGAAAATCTCCATGAAGAGATTAATGTGTTCGGTATGGCAGAGGCATGTGGTCTGAGCGGTCGCCACTTTTCCAGAGCGTTCAGTGAGGAGCTGGGGCTGACGCCCCACCGTTGGCTGACACTCAAAAGAATCAGTCGGGCCAAAGAGCTCTTGCTGAAAAACGAAATGGATATCGCGCAAATCGCAGATCTGTGTGGCTTTTCCAACCAAAGTCACTTCAGTCGGGTGTTTAAAGACATCGTCGGGAAACCACCAGGACGCTGGCGGGCAACTGAATAGTCATAACACTCAACAAGCATGCGAGCGACGGCCACGCGCTGCAAATAACACTATTCAGCCATTTATTATCCGATACAGACGCGCGATACAAAATACCGCGCACGCTCTGTGGACGCTCTCGCGAACACGTCGGTAAGCTGCAATAGCACCCTTATAAAACCACTATCAGAAAAACCAAATAGTCGTTTGATTCACTGCCAACAGCATAACAATAACTGATTGCTCGTCTGCGTAATTTGCTTTGAGCCGTCAAAAAACAGGCGCATTGGAGGTGTTATGAAGTTCAATAAAAGATCCGTTAAATGGCCAGCACTGGCGAAACTCAGCGTGTTCCTGCTAGCCTCAACTATTACACCACTGAGCCTGGCAGATGATGTCATCAAAATTGCTGTCGTCGGCCCCGCAACTGGCGCTGTCGCCCAGTTCGGCGATATGGTGTTTATGGGAACAAAAATGGCCGCGGAGCAAATTAATGCCGCTGGCGGCGTCAACGGTAAAAAACTGCAGTTGGTGACCTATGATGACGCGTGCGATCCGAAGCAAGCGGTGGCGGTCGCTAACAAAGTGGTCAACGATGGCATTAAATTTGTTGTGGGTCACGTATGCTCCAGCTCCACACTTCCAGCTTCGGACATCTACGAAGATGAAAGAATTCTTATGGTAACGCCCTCGGCCACGCACGAAGGCATTACCAACCGTGGCTATAAGATGATGTTCCGCACCATTGGCCTTGATGGCCTTCAGGCACCCGCCGCCGCCGACTACATTGCCGATAAACTCAAACCACATGTCGTCGCGATCATTCACGACAAGCAGCAGTTTGGAGAAGGCATAGCTACCGCAGTGAAGAAGCGTCTGGACGCCAAGGGCGTGAATGTCGTTATATTTGACGGCATTAACGCCGGTGAAAAAGATTTCTCATCACTGATTACCAAACTCAAGAGAGCGAACGTCGATCTGCTTTATTACGGTGGGTATCATCCTGAAATGGGCATGATTCTTCGTCAGTCCGCAGAAAAGGGCTTCAAGCCCACATTCGTCAGTACCGACGGTGCGGGCAATAGCGAAATTAGTGCCATTGCCGGAGCCGCCAGTGAAGGATTACTGTTCACTCAACCCAAGGCATTTGACCAGGATCCAAAAAATACGGCGTTGGTCAAAGCGTTCAAACTACAAAACCAAGACCCCAGCGGCAACTTTGTAATGCCCGCCTACACCGCAGTTGAAGTGATTGCCGAAGGCATTAAGGCAGCCGGTAGCGAAGACACCGAAAAAGTTGCAGAAACGCTTAAGAAAAAAACGTTTGATACGCCTATCGGCCTAATCTCTTTCGATCAGAAAGGTGACTTGAAAGACTTCAGTTACGTGGTCTACACGTGGCACAAGGACGGCACCAAAACGTTAGCAAACTGATAGCGCCAAGGAATGCTCGCACTTGTTGCGGGCATTCTTTTTTCAAGCCTGATACTTCACACGTTACTCATGGCTTAATCATACAAAAGAAGAGATTTCTGATGTCGCTTTATTCTGCCCCCCTGCGCGACATGCGCTTCGTGCTCCATGAAGTCTTCCAAGCCCCACGTCTCTGGGCTCGCTTACCGGCGCTGTCGGAGTTTGTTGATGCCGATACGGCAGACGCCGTTCTCGAAGAAGCGGCAAAGGTGACAAGCGGCTTGATCGCCCCACTCAATCGAAGTGGAGACGAAGAAGGCGCACAGTGGCAACAAGGCCAGGTCAGCACACCCGCAGGTTTCAGAGCAGCCTACGCCACTTACATTGAAGGGGGCTGGGTCGGGCTCAGTGGTAATCCCGCCTTCGGCGGTATGGGCATGCCCAAGATGTTGGCTGTACAGTTCGAAGAGATGCTCTACGGTGCCAACTCCAGTTTTGCGCTGTACTCCACCCTCAGCTCCGGAGCCTGCCTGGCATTGGATGCCCACGCTGACGAAGCGCTGAAAAAGCTGTATTTACCACCAATGTACGAAGGCCGCTGGGCAGGTTCCATGTGCCTGACTGAAGCGCATGCGGGCACAGATCTTGGGATCATTCGTACCCGTGCCGAGCCTCAATGCGATGCAAGTTATGCCATCACGGGCAGCAAAATATTCATCACCGGTGGCGATCAGGACCTGACCGAAAATATCATTCACCTGGTGTTAGCCAAGCTACCGGACGCCCCCGCCGGGCCCAAGGGTATCTCGCTGTTCGTGGTCCCCAAAATATTGGTGAATGCGGATGGCTCCCTGGGGGCAGCCAATGCGGTGAGTTGCGGTTCGATCGAACACAAGATGGGCATCAAGGCGTCTGCCACCTGCGTGATGAATTTCGATGGGGCCCGTGGCTGGTTGGTCGGGGAAGCCAACAAAGGACTGGCGGCAATGTTCACCATGATGAACTACGAACGACTCTCCATCGGCATCCAAGGCATAGGCTGTGCCGAAGCGTCCTATCAGAACGCACGGGCCTATGCCTGCGAACGCTTGCAGGGTCGGTCAACCACCTCCGTGGTCGGCTCCGACAAGATGGCCGACCCCATCATTGTTCATCCGGATGTCAGGCGGATGCTACTCAGCATGAAGGGCATGACCGAGGGAGGACGGGCATTTGCCTGTTACGTCGGTCAGCAATTGGACCTGGCAAAGTTTTCTGACCTGGCCGATGAGCGCCATGACGCCGAGGCGATGGTGGCCTTGCTCACACCTGTGGCTAAGGCATTTTTCACCGATACCGGCCTGGACAGCTGCGTTCACGGGCAACAAGTATTCGGTGGTCACGGCTACATTCGTGAATGGGGCCAGGAGCAGTTGGTCCGTGATGTGCGTATTGCTCAGATTTATGAAGGCACCAACGGGATCCAGGCGCTTGATCTGCTGGGGCGTAAAGTGATCGCGAACGCGGGGGCGAACCTTTATCGCTTCTGCGAGGAAATACGCGCGTTTGCGGATACTCGGAAAAGTCCCCACAGCAATGAGCTGGTGTGTGCCGTGGAACGCCTGGAGTCGGTCACCTCCTGGGTGCTCCAGGCGGCAAAGTCCGACCCCCGTCAGACAGGCGCCGCTTCGGTCGAATACTTGCACTTGCTGGGTTACGTCGCTTACGCCTACATGTGGGAACGCATGGCCATCGTGGCCGCGCAAAAACTCAGCGACGACCCGGTGTTCTACGGAGCGAAACTGGCAACTGGCGCGTTCTATTTTCAACGCCTGCTGCCTCGTACCCTAAGCCTGGAAGCGAGCATACGTAACGGCTCGACATCACTTTATCTGTTGGACCCAGAGCAATTCTGATCCTAACCTGCCCGCTCCCGTCACCCACGCTGAGGCGTTCATTATCGGCGCCTCAACGTCCTCCCCTTCACCGACCCGTTGACAGTGGCACATTAGGCACGGCCCTGGCACTCACTAATCATTCGGTTACCTTTGCCCACAAGAACATGTAGCCTGTCCAGATGACGGCAAAGCCTGATGCAATGACCCAAAAGTTGCCGATTGGGAGACGTTGATATTGAGACACCAGGAGTATAAGTAAGTGGTAGTCAAGGCCAAAGGCACAAGTAAAATCAAACGCTATGTAGAAGTCGCCAATTCGCTGATTGCTGAAATAGTGAATGGCCGATATACCCTGGGCACGCTACTCCCTACCGAGCATGAACTGGCAACCCATTTCGCCGTCAGCCGACAGACCGTTCGTGCTGCGTTAACGATAATGAAGGAACGGGGGTACATCACGCGCAAGAAGGCGGTCGGTAGTCTTGTCGAGAGCATCAATCCGAGCGTGGCCTACTCACAGTCCGTCAGCACAATCGAAGACTTGATCCAGGTAGCGATGTCGGAAGTGCGTAGCATCGAAAGTACCCATTCGATAGCACTCGACAGAGTATTGGCCCGGCAACTGGAAGCCCCTGTCGGTTCAGAATGGATTCATATGTCAGGCCCAAGAATTGACGCCAAGAGCACGCAGGCCGGATGCTGGGCCAATATCTTTATCAATACTGCATACGCAGGCGCGCTGGAAACTATCCGGCAGCAACCACAAATGATGATCAGCGACATCCTCGAAAAGCACTACGCAATTACGATATCTGAAGTACGCCAGACCGTATTTGCAGTACTCATTGAGGGCGATATGGCCCGGCGCTTAAACGTTGAAGACCGTTCCGCGGGGTTGCGGATTCTGCGGCACTATAAAGACGATCAAGGTCAGCTCGTTGAATTGACTGAAACGGTCTACCCAGCCAAACGCATCAGCGTATCGACTCATCTCAAGCGAGTGACCAACGCGGCCAAATAAAAAATGCCATGCCACCATCGGTGCCATGGCATTCAGCTTAGCAAGCCTTTAGTAAAAGCGTTTGAGGGCTTTCTCGGGAATATTCATACCTGTGGCCTTGGCCTGCTCCAGGATGCTCCAAAAGTAACGGTAGGTCGCTCTGTCGTGCAACTCGCCCTGGTACTGAATCGGGCCCCAATCCTTGTCCTGGGCCGCACACAGAATTTCAGCGGCGTCTTCGATCTCTTCGAAGGCAGGCTGCATGGCGCTGACAATGGCGCTGATCTGCGCGGGGTGGATACTCCACATACGCAAGAAGCCGAATTCACGCTTGGCCCTTGAAGCATCACCGCCGATAACGTCAGCGTCTTTCAGGCTCAAACACACGTTGTGCGAAGGCACCACACCATTGGCAATGGCGGCGGCGACCATTTCGGTTTTAGCGCGAACAATCAGCGGATGCTGAAATTGATCGGGGCTGCGCATCGCCGACGCTGGAATAGCGCCCTGGTGAGCACTCACAAAATCCATCTGGCCGAAGTCCAGCACTTCAACACCCGGCAGGCCTGCGATTTCAAAGACTTCTCTCAACGCGCCATGGGTTTCAACCAGAACGTGGATTGGAATTTTACGCTCGACGCCCGTGCGCGCCGCAACGGCCTGAATGTAATCCGACATCTCGACTACCTGCGCGGCCGTAATTGCCTTAGGCAGCGTGACGTACGCAATACGCGCCGCCGTTTGACCGACGATGACGTCGACATCGCGCTTCCAGAACGGGTGGGTATAGTCATGGATACGCACACCCAACTTGCCATGAAGATTCTTTTCAGAGTTCACAAGCCTGGCCACCATTTGCGCGTGATCCTCCTCATCACCTGCGGCCGCCCCATCTTCGCAGTCACAGGTAATATCGAAGACAGGACCTAGCTGCGCTTGCAATTCCATCGCCTTGACAATCAGCTTTTCACTGCCGGCGAAGTGTTCGCACACGGATAATACCGGGAACGTTTTTTCGCCATCGAACAACGCTTCGCGAGGATGTACCTGATTACTCATGACGTCACACCTTATTATTGGGTTTTTTCGGGATTGCGATCACATAGTCGAGATCCAGTACGACCTCGGGAGGGTATTCAATTTTTCCTTGATGTTTTTCCGTAAAGATTATCTTGCTCGCGGCGCCTATATTTTTGGCGGCGATCAGACGCAGGCGCAGCGCGCCCATATGTGGATGACCAAGTTCTATCTGTTCCTTTATTTGCGTGGCACATACCAGAGTATCGCCGGAGAACGTGGGCGACACATGATTCCCGCCATTCATCGCCAGTACGCAGATAGCATTTTCCAATCCGTCATACGAAAGTGCCTTGCAGAGGGATATCACATGCCCGCCATATACCAGCCTTTGCTGCATACCGCTCGCGGCCATTGTATAAGCGTCAAAGTGTGCCTTGGCAGTGTTCTGGTACAAGCGCGTCGCCTGACTATGATCACTGTCATTGATGGTCATTGCACTCATGTGATCGATACGCTCACCCGCGCTGTAGTCTTCCCAAAAAAAACGTGAGCGAGTCGCCTCAAACATGACCTCGGCGGCAGCGTTCACCTGCAATGCTGGGAAATGCTGTACCGCGACCTCCTGAGGCAACGGTGGGATAACGTTGATACCTGAAACTTCATCTTTGTTTCTTTTATGAATCATCACCCAACGCACCCAAGTCAACACCTCTTCGTTTCGCTGATTAGTGGCGACTGACTGGGTGTAAACAATCCCGGCTTTTCCGTTCGACGTTTCCCGCAGACCGATCACGTCGCTGCTAACGCGAAGTGTGTCTTGCGCATAGACAGGTCTGACAAACCGCACATCTGCATAGCCGAGGTTAGCGATCGCATTCAAAGAAATGTCAGGAACGGTCTTTCCGAACGCGATATTGAAAACAAGGAAATCCTCCATGGGCCGTTTTTCGAAACCCAAGGCTGCACTCACCGTTTCGGCACTGCCAATGGCATCGCGGCTGCCGGTTAATCCGATGTAGAGACTGCGATCTCCTTCTGTGAGCGTACGAGGTGTCGGGTGCTGGATATGCATCCCAACAGAAAAGTCTTCAAAAAAATTGCCCTGCCGCACCTTGCTCATCACACCCTCACCGATATCTCAGCCAGACACAATATGTACGCACATAGTATCCGTGACTAAAAATCAACGTCAAGCGTTTAAAACCGCACAAAACCCTCATGTTAATAACTTTCAGATCTAATAAATATGTTTTATTTTTAAAACCTAGATAGTAATGTACGTACATAAAGATCAGGGACGGAAGCCACTTCCCGGCCTGAAAAGCACCCTAATAATGAGAAATGACCATGCTTGCCAAATCCCTGGATGACATTGTTGTTATTGACCTGACCCAAATGCTTGCAGGCCCTTTCGGCACTCAGATTCTTGCGGACCACGGAGCCAAAGTTATCAAGGTCGAAGCATTCGAAGGCGACGGCACGCGCAAGCTGGGCCCTTACATGGCAGACGATAAAGTTCGCGAATACGGCGGCTATTTTCAGAGCGTCAATCGCAACAAGCACTCGATTGCGATCAACCTCAAAACAGAAGAAGGCAAAACGATTTTTCGTGATTTGGTCAAAACTGCAGACATTGTGGTGGAGAATTTTCGATCGGGCGTCCTCGACCGGCTGGGCCTCTCATACGAGTCACTGCGCGAGCTCAATCCCAGGTTGGTCTACGGCGCTGTACGCGGCTTCGGTGATCCACGTAGCGGCAACAGTCCTTATAGTGACTGGCCTTCATATGACGTGGTGTCCCAGGCAATGGGCGGCATCATGGGAATTACCGGACCCGATGAAAACACACCGACCAAGATCGGTCCTGGTGTAGGCGACACGATTCCTGCCCTGATGCTGACAATCGGTTTGTTGAACGCGCTTCACTATGCACGCCGCACGGGCGAGGGACAGTTTGTCGATGTAGCGATGACCGATGCCGTTCTGTCGGTATGTGAGCGCATCATTTATCAGAAATCATACGAAAATCGCAGCCCTGCGCCAGAAGGCAACCGTCACCCTTTGCTGTGCCCTTTCGGGCTGTTCAGAGCAAAAGATGGTTGGGTGTCCATTGCCTGCGCCCATGATGAGTTCTGGGTGAAGCTTGCAACGGCCATTGATCGTCGTGAGTTGGCCACTGACTCGAATTTCGCGACCAATGCCGCTCGCCTGGTAAACGTAGACAAGGTCATTGATGCGATTGAAATTTTCACTCGCGCTCGTACTAAAGAGCAAATCAAGGCGTGCCTGGGCGGCCTGGTTCCCTTTGGGCTTGTCTATACCGCCGATGAGATTTATGCAGACCCTCACTACGCTATTCGCGAGATGATCGTGGAAGTTGAGCAGCCCAACTCCAGCATTCCCGCGCGCATTGCGGGAATCCCCATCAAGATGAGCTTGACCCCAGGCGAAGTCCTGCGCCGGGCGCCTCGCCTTGGTGAGCACACCCGAGAAACCCTTTGCACACTTGGACTCGATGAAAACACTATAAACGGGCTGTATCGCGACTGTATTGTTCGGTAACTGCAACATAAGACAACGGTAAAAAAGCTGACCTCATCACAGATGAAGTCAGCATGTGGTTTTAATTCTGGTTATGCGTAGGCCGGCAACTTCGACAATGCCAAAATACCTTTCATGCAAACAGATTTAAGCCATCGAAAAACTGCTTTTCTTTTCATAATTGGTCTCGAATTTTTTATAATTAATCGCATCGGCCAATCGCCTGGCGACCCGTAGAAAGCTCATCAACTAAAACTAGATGATGGCGCTCTGCGCCCAGACAGTGAACACTGTCCCCATGAAATTTCATAGTTGTCCACTGGTATAAAACTGCCATTTTTTGTATAGCGAGGACATTCGGCGCACTGATGCGTTTTTAATACTGGACCGGACTCGCCACCCACCCTAATCTGATGCGACACTCAATTAAAAAATTCGTAATTCATTGCTTTTTTGCATTTTCTCTCGGCACGCCACAACTGCCCACAACAATCATAGACCGCGCCTGACATGCCGCTCGGCAATGCGCATCGTCTGAATATAAATAGTAGTTGGAGTCAAACATGAAGTTCCCTATCCGTGCGCTCGCAATCCTCCCCTCGCTTAATCTATCCAGTGCTGAGAGACCGCGTTACTTAAGTGTCTCTGACAAGGCATCCACAAAAAATAAAACTCATCAAACGTGGCAAAACCCACGTGACGTTCAATGAGGTTTCCATGGCTTTTTTCTTTTCTGACAGCCTGGGGTAGAGGATCTTGTAATGTCTGACATCTATCATTTTTTCCAACAGCTGGTTAATGGCCTGACCATTGGCAGCACCTATGCCTTGATAGCCATTGGCTACACAATGGTTTACGGCATCATTGGAATGATCAACTTCGCCCATGGCGAGGTGTACATGATTGGCTCCTACGTGGCCTTCATCGCCCTTGCCGGGCTGGCCATGATGGGTATCCACTCCCTGCCGCTGTTGATGACCGCCGCGTTCCTTGCGTCGATCGTCGTAACCAGTGCCTATGGCTACAGTATCGAGCGCGTTGCCTACCGCCCCCTGCGTGGCAGCAACCGTTTGATCCCGCTGATTTCCGCCATCGGCATGTCGATTTTCCTGCAGAACACCGTATTGCTGTCCCAAGACTCCAAGGATAAATCCATCCCCAACCTGATTCCGGGGAGCTTCTCCTTCGGTCCGGGTGGCGCGGAAGAAGTCCTGATTTCCTACATGCAAATCCTGGTCTTCGTCGTCACTCTGGTGGCCATGCTCGGCCTGACCCTGTTCATCTCCCGCTCCCGTCTGGGACGCGCCTGCCGGGCCTGTGCCGAAGACATCAAGATGGCCAACCTGCTGGGCATCAACACTAACAACATCATCGCCCTGACCTTCGTGATCGGCGCCGCACTGGCCGCCGTTGCGGCGGTGCTGCTGAGCATGCAGTACGGCGTGATCAACCCCAACGCCGGTTTCCTGGTAGGCCTCAAGGCCTTTACCGCGGCGGTATTGGGCGGTATCGGCAGTATTCCGGGCGCGATGCTCGGCGGGCTGGTGCTGGGTGTGGCCGAGGCCTTTGGTGCCGATATCTTCGGCGACCAGTACAAGGACGTCGTGGCGTTCGGCCTCTTGGTTCTGGTGCTGTTGTTCCGTC